>NZ_JBWXPA010000010.1:0-601 GCF_056678885.1 Sporolactobacillus sp. PKPK-6
TTGATCCGAAGATTTCCGAATGGGGGAACCCCCTATCTTGAACAGATAGGATGCTCTGCTGAATCCATAGGCAGAGTAAGGCAGACCCGGGGAACTGAAACATCTCAGTACCCGGAGGAAGAGAAAGCAAATGCGATTTCCTGAGTAGTGGCGAGCGAAAGGGAAACAGCCCAAACCAAAGAGCTTGCTCTTTGGGGTTGTAGGACACTCCACATGGAGTCAGAAATGCACGTTTCAGGCGAACGACCTGGAAGGGTCGGCCAAAGAAGGCAAACGCCCTGTAGCCGACGGAACGTGCACTCCGGAGTGGATCCTGAGTACGGCGGGACACGAGAAACCCCGTCGGAATCCGGGAGGACCGTCTCCCAAGGCTAAATACTCCCCAGTGACCGATAGTGAACCAGTACCGTGAGGGAAAGGTGAAAAGCACCCCGGAAGGGGAGTGAAAGAGATCCTGAAACCGTGTGCTTACAAGTAGTTGGAGCCCCCTTCGGGGGGTGACAGCGTACCTTTTGTAGAATGGACCGGCGAGTGACGATTCTAAGCAAGGTTAAGCTGAAGAGGCGGAGCCGCAGCGAAAGCGAGTCTGAATAGGGCGAAT
>NZ_JBWXPA010000011.1:0-259 GCF_056678885.1 Sporolactobacillus sp. PKPK-6
TGAAAGATGGTTTCGGCCATCACTGACAGATGGGCCCGCGGTGCATTAGTTAGTTGGCGGGGTAACGGCCCACCAAGACAGCGATGCATAGCCGACCTGAGAGGGTGATCGGCCACATTGGGACTGAGACACGGCCCAAACTCCTACGGGAGGCAGCAGTAGGGAATCTTCCACAATGGACGAAAGTCTGATGGAGCAACGCCGCGTGAGCGAAGAAGGTTTTCGGATCGTAAAGCTCTGTTGCCGGAGAAGAACGTGC